>CP071065.1:8555000-8587404 GCA_017164015.1 Nostoc sp. UHCC 0702 | reverse complement strand
TCAACAAGCCCTAGAACACCAATTCAGTAATCCTCGAACAACCTCTCCCCCAACCCCTCCCCTACGAGGGGAGGGGAGTTTGACTCCCCCTTCCTTTGCAGGGAAGGGGGCTGGGGAGTTAGGTTTTTTATTACTGAATCGATGCCCTAGAGCTGTGACAAGCTTTCGAGTTGTAATCATTCTGGGGCATACCCGGTAGGCAATATCCTAGCATTCACTGACCAGCACGGAGAAGCAAAGACACATGAAGACAAAAGAGCATGACTCGCAAATCGAAGATACTAAAAGGGATTGGGGATTAGGGACTGGGGATTGGGGAACTCGGGGCCCCCACGACCCTCCGGGTTCGGTAGTCCCCCATCGACGGGAACCGCTCCTGAGGGGGCTACCTCACCGCAGGGAGTGGGGATTAGGGGCAATAGGGACTATAGACTGGGGATTAGGAAAAATTTATAAGTATATTTCTATCTCTTTGCCAGTACCCAGTACCCAGTCCCCAGTACCCAGTCCCCAGTACCCAGTACCCAGTCCCCAGTACCCAGTCCCCAGTACCCAGTCCCCAGTACCCAATCCCAAAGCTGCACTGTTGATGCTACTAGGCGGGATAGCAATGGTGTCCCTACAAAGCTGCTCTTTTCTACCTGGCAATACCTTTCAAGCTCAAACAAATAAACCTCAGTCTCAGGTTTCAGGTCAACAGCCAACTAACAATAGTCCGGCAATTGTCCCTTTGCCAATTATCTCATCGTCAGGCGACCCTAACTTTGTGGTCAAAGTCGTGCAACAGGTGGGAGATGCAGTAGTTCGCATTGATTCTTCTAGAACAGTCACCCGCTCAGCAGATGAATTTGGCGATCCATTCTTACGACGATTTTTTGGGGATGTGCCATCACAACCAAGACAGCGGGTTGAGCGGGGTAGCGGCTCTGGATTTATCATTAGTTCTTCAGGTCAAATTTTGACTAATTCCCATGTGGTGGATGGTGCTGATACTGTAACTGTAACTCTCAAGGATGGCAGGACTTTTGATGGTAAAGTGCTGGGTGAAGACCCAATAACCGATGTAGCTTTAATCAAAATTGATGCCAATAACCTGCCAACCTTGTCTGTGGGCAATTCTGAAGTCTTACAACCAGGAGAGGCAGTAATCGCCATTGGCAATCCTCTAGGTTTAAATAATACCGTTACTTCTGGAATTATCAGTGCTACAGGTCGCTCTAGTAATGACATCGGTGCTAGTGACAAGCGCGTTGACTATGTACAAACCGATGCAGCCATTAACCCCGGTAACTCCGGCGGCCCATTGCTGAATGCCCGTGGTCAAGTAATTGGGATGAACACAGCCATTATCCGAGGCGCTCAGGGTTTAGGATTTGCCATTCCCATCAATACTGTCCAAAGAATTGCCCAGGAATTAATTGCTAAAGGCAAAGTTGATCATCCTTATTTAGGCATTCAGATGGTGACACTGACCCCAGAAATTAAAGAAAAAATCAATGATAGAGCAAGCGATGGCGGAGCCAACGCCAAGGGCGAACGCATCAATTTGCTCACAGATAAAGGCGTATTGTTGGTTAATGTCATTCCTCGCTCTCCAGCAGCTATCGGTGGACTACGAGTCGGCGATGTGATTCAACGCATCAATAATCAATCTGTAACTAAAATTGAAGAAGTACAAAAGCTTGTAGAAAACAGTAAAATCGGCAGTCCCTTACAAATAGAAGTAGAACGCAATGGACAAACAACAGAAGTAGCAGTCAGTCCCGCACCTTTGCCAGCAAGGCGAGAAAGCTGATGGCAAAGGGGCAGGGGGGCAGGGGGGATGAGGGGGATGAGGGGGATGAGGGAGATGAGGGAGATGTGGTTCGACTTCGCTCACCAACCGGGAGATGAGGGAGACAGTGGAAATAAGTAATGCCCCATTACCCATTACCAATTCCCCATTACCAATTCCCAATTCCCAATTTACTAAAGGAGTTTTACTAATGGCTGAATTGACACCAATCATTCAATTAGGCAACCCCATACTGCGACAAAAAGCTGCTTGGGTTGAAAATATTCACAATGAAAGTGTTCAAAAACTGATTGATGACTTAATCGCTACTGTCGCCAAGGCTAATGGTGTGGGAATTGCTGCCCCTCAAGTTGCCCAATCTTGTCGATTATTTATTGTCGCCTCCCGTCCCAATCCCAGGTATCCCAACGCGCCAGAAATGGAACCTACTGCTATGATCAATCCTAGGATAGTTGATCATTCCACCGAAGTTGTAAAAGGGTGGGAAGGTTGTTTGAGCGTTCCCGGTATTAGAGGCTTAGTTCCGAGGTATCAAACAATTGAGATTGAATACATTGACCGCCAAGGCAAGTTACAAAAGCAAGAATTAACTGATTTTGTGGCGCGCATATTTCAACACGAGTATGACCACCTCGACGGCATCGTCTTTGTAGATCGTCTAGAAAACACCCTCGATATGATCACTGAACAAGAATACCAAAATCGGGTAGTTAACAATACTTAATTCAAATTAATTCTCCAGAATGAGATTAGTTACCTAAATATAGGTTATATTTAACCTATTGTTAACCTTACTTTGGGTGAAACTATCGGTTAAATGACACAATCTATCAGTAGTCGCGTGTTAAGTCAGCGGCCAACAATATCGTCTGCTGACTTAATCTCCACTGTGCATGAAAGCGATGAAGTCGAAGCGAATAAAAATACCAGTCAAGCCGTTGCACGGTCGAAAGTGCAAATGTCTGCTGGTGGATTGCAAATAATACATGCAACCAATAGACGCATACGCATTCGTGCGACTGACAGTAGTTTAAATACAAAATTAGAAAGTATAGCTGAGCATTTGCGGCAGCAAAAAGCGGTAAAAGAAGCCTATGCCAATGAGCAAACAGGCAGCTTGGTAGTTACCTTTGATGAAAATCGGGTTTCATTGCCGCAGATGTTGGAGATACTTGAACAATTTAATATTCAACAGCCTGAAACTTCGCCTCAGACACTCAGCAATATAGATCCTTTTGCAGCGTGGAAATCTGTTGATTTTTGGAAAGAGCAGACGATATCCTTCATTCCTTTGATGACAGGGTTAGCGGTGACAGGAGGACTGGGAATCAGCGGTTTAGCTGCAATCCCAGTTTATATGGTTACTTCAAATGCAACTCGTCGGGTGATTGACTATCTAGAACCGCAAGTTTCCCCAACAGAAAACAGCAAGAATTCTGTTAAAGAGATAACATCGCTTCAGCCTTCTTTGTCAACAAGCGATCGCCAACTAGAACCACCATTATCAAATAATCAAAGTAGAAAGACAGCACAGCCTGTAAAAATCGCCTACAAAGTTGTCCATGCCATTCCGGGAAGGATTAGAATTCAGGTGCCTCGACTCGCCCAAGATCGCGCCTATGGACGGCGGCTTGAGAGGTTGATGAAAACTGATCCCCAAGTGGTTAATGTGCGTATCAATAGCGATGCGGGATCAATAGCGATCGCCTATCAGCCCAGTGATGTCAGTTTAAGCCATTGGGTGAGTCTGATGGAATTGGCATTGGAGACGAACCCACCCACACATCCCATTAAAGCAGTAGATCAGCAACTGCCGCAAGAACCAGTAAATCAGCCTGATCAAGCTATAGACGCTACAACGATATCTGAGAATCAGACGTTAGATCTATCGACCTTATGGGCTGATATGAAATTTTCGGGGCTGTCTTTTTCCCTAGCCTGTATGGCTAACTTACCGTTGTAGACTTTTCCCAAGTTGGGAACATTGGAGGACAAAAATGTATGCTTCCATATCGTCATCGACATTGGACTCAGAACCAACTTCGACAATAGGAACACAGACAAATCGCGTCTGCAAGCAGGCTGTCAAGGTAGTTATCAAGGTAGTTCATCAGATTACTTATATAATTCCTGAATTAGGATTTTCCAAGGCTTGGATGAGTGAAGATCCAAAATCCCAGCAACGCCTGCTAAAATTGCTTCAACAACAACGTTGGGTAATTACTCAGGAAGTTGATCCGACTGCGGGAGCTATTGTGATTACCTGCAAACCAGAGGTAATGTCAAAACAGATGCAAGCAACTCTTGAGCAGTTGGCTACTCCGTGTAAGTCTGCCAAGAATGTAGAAGTTGCCATTGAGCAACCAACCACAGCATCACTTGTAAGAGACGAGCAACCTGCAAAAGTGGACTATAGCATTGCTCATGCGATCCCCGGACGAGTCCGGTTTCACATACCTCAAATTGCCTCAGATCCCCAATTCGTCCAACGCTTAGAGACTCTACTCCAAGCAGATCCGACGGTGAAGAGTGAGCGAGTCAATCACAATGCAGCATCAATTGTCATTAACTATGAAACTCAAATGCTGCAAGATGCTACTCCTTTCCCACCTCAAGATTACCGTTTAGACAGCAGGGGAGCAGGGGAGCAGGGGAGCAGGGGAGAAAAATTTGCATCGGTAATCTTACAGCGGGAAGGGAGTAAAAAGCAAGTGCAAAACGTTTTTGCAGCAGCAGTGTCACATTTAATCAGTCTAATTCAGTCTGCGGGGATCGCTGCAAAGGCATGTTGAAGATGTCAGTGAGAACTTATGCAAAGGACGCATAGACGTATTCGTCCTTGGCCTATCCATACTGCTAAGGAAAACCCAAAGAGGCTTACACGGCGGCTTCTCGTAGAGTAGAAGACAAAAAAATTAGAGTTTGAAAGAGTGATTTAGGCGTAAGTCCGATCAAGAGTCTTGCACTCGCCTAATTCATCTCCCAAGACTGGGAGCTATTTGGCTCTCTTAATCAGAAATGCCCCATGAACTAACGTTCACAAAGCAGGATGAAAGTAATTTTACTTTCACTCAGCAATGCCAGTTGCTACAACCATTAAAACGAAACCACAGCACTGGCTTCTATTGAATCAGCGCTTTTAAAACAGTCTGCTGAACAACCAACAAACTGATCAATTTGTATGAGAGTGAAGGAATGGCAAACGTCGCGGTACAACTACCATCGTCTCCGGTTCAAAGACCTCACGAGATTGTAGGACAAAAGAGTAAAGAAGTAATTTTAGCTCCTAAGTCTTACAAAACTAGTGAGAAACAGAATGCTTTAGATCAGAGGAATAGAAAATCCTCCACACAAATTGCCAAAGTTGCCTACAGTGTTGTTCATACAATTCGGGGAAGAGTGCGGTTGCGCGTGCCTCGCTTACGCCACGATGCAGACTATGCTCAACGTCTGCAATCCTTACTAGAAGCTGATCCCCTGGTGACAAACGTTAAAATAAAGCCTGCGGCAGCGTCGCTAGTTGTGACTTATAAATCTAGTGCAGTTAACGATGCTAAGATGCGATCGCGGTTGATCTGTCTCCTCCAGACTGCTAGTGATGCCAATATAGTGCCAATCATTGCTGCTAAAAAATCATTAGCTGCTCAACCAAAAAGCGATACAGAGGCATCTTGGCCTGGTTTGCAACTTTCTGCTGTAGCCACTGGTTTAGCTGTGCTTGGAGGGCCTTTAGGATTATCTGTTCCCCCAATTATGGTAGCGGGAACCATTGTTTTAGCGACTTGGCCAGTTTTTCAAAGAGCGGTAGAAGGAATTGTTAAAGACCGAAAACTGAATATCGATTTTTTGGATTTTATGGCGATCGCTATTACTACAGTCCAGGGTCAGTTTCTCACACCAGCGCTGATGTTGAGTTTAATTGAAATTGGCGAGAATATCCGCGATCGCACTGCTCGTTCTTCAAAATCCCAAACTCTGGATCTACTCAGTTGTTTAGGACAGTTTGTCTGGGTTGAACGTGATCAACAAAAGTTCCAAATTCCTATCCAAGATGTACAGCGCGGCGATACAGTTATTGTCTATCCTGGCGAACAAATACCGGTTGATGGCTCTATCCTGCGGGGGAAAGCGCTGATAGATGAGCAAAAACTCACTGGTGAGTCGGTACCAATTTTAAAAACCAAGGGACAGCCTGTTTTTGCTTCCACCTTGGTACGAGAAGGACGAATTTATATTTTGACAGAGCGGGTAGGAAATGATACTCGTGCCGGACAGAGCATTAAATTAATGGAAGAGGCTCCCGTCCACGATACCCGCATGGAAAACCACGCCATTAAAATTGCCGAAAAAGCTGTAGTGCCAACTTTGTTACTAGGCACAGCAGTATTTGCCCTGACTCGTAACCCAGCTAGGGTAGCCAGTATCCTGACTCTCGACTTATGCACAGGCATTCGGGTGTCGATTCCCACAACAGTTTTAGCAGCACTGACTTACGCAGCACGCCACGGTATCCTGATTCGCAGTGGACGGGCATTAGAAAAATTAGCAGAAGTTGACACCATTGTCTTTGATAAAACAGGCACTTTGACTAAAGGCGAAGTCGATGTCACTGAAGTTGTAAGTCTCAATCCTTCTGTATCTAGCTTGCGAGTTTTGGCATTAGCAGCGGCGGCTGAACAGCGTTTGACACATCCAGTAGCCGAAGCAATCATCCGCTACGCCCAAGCACAGCAAGTAGAAATTCCCAGCCGCAGCAAGTGGAACTATCAACTAGGTTTAGGTGTAGACGCTGAAATTGATGGAGAGACTGTTTTTGTAGGCAGCGAGCGCTTCTTGCGTCAACAAGGCATTGATATGGAAGCGCTGAATGGGCATAATCAGCGGGCGACTTCAATGATTTATGTCGCTAGCAACGGTCAACTTCAAGGTAAAATAAGATATAGTGATATTCTGCGTCCAGAAAGTCGGGAAGTAATTACCCAACTGTTGACGGTCGAAGGTGTAGAAGTTCACATGCTCACCGGAGATAACAAGCGCACAGCCGATGCTGTAGCTGCGGAACTAGGCATTCCGCCAATATACACTCACGCAGAAGCTTTTCCAGAACAAAAAGCAACAGTTGTCCGTGAGTTGCACGAACAAGGCAAGACAGTTGCATTTGTGGGAGATGGGATCAATGATTCCCCTGCTTTAGCCTTCGCTGATGTTTCTGTATCCTTTGCCAACGGTTCTGAGATTGCCCGCGAAACAGCAGACGTAGTGTTAATGCAAAACGACTTGCACGGCTTATTAGAAGCGATCGCGATCGCTCGTCAAGCTAGGCAACTGATTAAGCAAAACACCGGTCTTGTTCTTGTTCCTAACCTGGGAGCATTAGTGGTAGCCGTTTTGTTTGGTCTGAATCCTTTAGGAGCAACGGTAGTTAACAATGGCTCAACCATAGTTGCCGGTGTAAATGGTTTGCGTCCAATTCTCAAAAATTCACCAAAGAAAACTCTACCATCAGCAAGATGATATCACCATCTTGGGTAGACTACGGTAAAAAGCTTTCATACAATCTTCTAATTTACTGGAGGAAAATAAATCATGGCACCTAAAATTACTGATTTCATTGAAGACGCTGGCGCGCCTGGAATCATCGCAAGTATTGGTGCAGTTCTACTAGCTCCTGTCCTAATTCCCGTTGTGGCAGGAATTGGTAAACCCATAGCGAAATCAATCATCAAAGGTGGAATTGTTGCTTACGAAAAAAGCAAAGGAGCCTTTGCAGAACTGGGTGAAACCTGGGAGGATATTGTAGCTGAAGCCAAAGCCGAACTTGCAGAATCCAACGAAACGCCAGTATTTGAAGCTGCTAGCAACTCTGTTGACAACAACATAGATAATGGATGAAATCGTCATTGCTCATTGGTCATTAGTTATTTGTAAATAAAAATGACTAATGACTAATGACAAACATCTGTCAGCTCAAGTGATTGTGCAAATTATATCAAGTTCACTTAATTACTTATAAATCGTAAAGCACCCCACCCGCTTTACGGCACCCTCCCCTTACCAAGGGGAGGGTTGAGGCGGGGTAACGCGAGGACTGTAATCATAACTAATTATCCGAACTTGATATTAAATAACAATTCACAAATAACTAAAAAAAAGGATGAAGGATAAAGTTTAAAAAATTTGTCCTTCATCCTTCATCCTTCATACTTCATCCTTTATCGGAGGGCTGCTGCATGTTAACAAATAATCATGGTACTCTCACCAAGATACCGAAAGTGATGGAGCAAATAAGCTTAAACACACCATCTAAACAAATATCTACAAAAATTGTTAGCAATACCCCAGGAAGATTACGGTTGAGAGTTGCTCGTCAGCACCGTCAATCAGAGGAAATGCAACGCATTGCTAATGTATTAGAAGCACAACCAAACATTACTCAAGTCCGAACTAATATTAGCCAGGGTAGTATTGTCATCAACCATGATGGTAAAGATGACACCTGGAATAATGTGGTTGCGACATTAATAGATTTAGGAATTATTTTTGGCGATATTGCCGAGGGTAAATCTGACGTAGCGATGGGTGTGTCAGGTGCAGTTTTTGACTTGAATAAACGAGTTGAACAAGCTACCGACGGTGCGGTTGATTTGCGCTTGCTTTTCCCTTTTGGACTCAGCATCCTGGCTGTGAGACAACTGCTGAAGCAAGGTTTGCAAATTGAAATTATTCCTTGGTATGTGTTGGCGTGGTATGCCTTTGATAGTTTTATTAAACTGCATGGTATGCATCAGCCACAGTCTAGTAATGAATGATGACTGTTGACTGATGACTGTCAACACTTTCAAAGTGTGGAAAGCGTAATTACATTTGATATCATGTCCGGTTAATTAGTTATGATTCCCACAGTCATTGCACCCCACCCCTTAATCCCCTCCCCGTGAACGGGGAACTCGGGGCCCCCTCTGGGGATTAGGGGCAGGGAGACAAAGCATAGCTTTGGCGGGGTGGGGTTCTTCGGTTTTAATAAATAATCAAGCGGACATGATATGAGTTTCTAATTACGAATTAGTATTATGATTCCTCGAACAAGCGATCGCCTTTGTGCAACCGGTCGGCGATTTGATAGGTTTGCCCTTGCGATCGCATGGTTGGTGAATGTGCTGCTAAATATCTAGCTGCGGCAATTAGTATGTGAATACCCGCAGGAGTTTGACCAAGCAGGGAGTATTGGCGAAAAGCTGCTTCTACTTCTTGGATTACATGAAAGTCGCGGTTTTCCCGCAACATCATTTTACCCAACATTGCCATCAGTCGCTGGGCAGAACCACCACTATATAAATAATTAGCAACTAACTTACCTGTCTCATTAACTTGCTGCTGGCGATCCAATAAATCTGGTAGTTGCTTCAGCAATTCTTCAGGATTTTGAACTTGTTCTTTTGGTTCTGGAAGTCTTGCTGGTGGTACATTTAAAAAACGATTCAAATATACGCTCATGGCAGCATCAAACACACCCCGCAGTAGTTCCAATGAAGGGACTCGGCGTAATCCTTGATGGACTGCATTGGCAAAGGTGAATGGATGGTGGGCTGCATTCCAATCACCAAAGTCGTTGTTGGTGTGGAAACGAGCGACACGAAGGGCGGCTGTGTAAGTTACTACACTGGCTAATTGCTCTTCAGTACAACCTGTTTGTAGGGCAGTTAGGAGAGAATTAGCGATCGCTTGGGGGTCTTCTCCCAATAAAATCGGTACTAATTCATCTTTACCAGACCAAGTTCCTTGTTGCAGCCTTCCTGTTGCCAAAGCCGTGGGTAACTGTTCAAAGGCAGAGTCCAGAATTGCCACCAAATCCACAGGATAGCGCCAAGAATTAGACTCTTCCATGCGGGAAGCGTTTGCTAAACCACCAACTAAACTAGCTATAACTGACTCAGCATTTTGCCAACCCACAGCATCGAGTGCTTCCAGCGCCTTGTTGATAAAGTCGAGTGTATGACCGACATCGATGTAACGGTGGTCTGTGGCTGCTGTGAATAGTATATCTGCAATTTGGTTGGAATTAGCCCCCACCTGAATTGCAGATACTAGACACCTTTCGGCTGCTTCACTATCCCGCACCTCAATAAACTGACGGAACCAGCCTTTAAGAGTATGCAAGTCAGCGGTGGAATTGGGCAACGGGTGAACCACAAAATGAGGTGGCGCCCCTGCACTATCATTAGCTACCGCCGAAAGTCCTTGGAAAAGGGCGCGGGGTTTGTCTTCTGCGTCTAGATAGGGTAGCAGATTCATCATGCAGGTATGGATGGTTAAACCTGTATTCCATCCGGCTTTGTTGTAACGAGTGCCAAATTCCAATCCTAGTTGGAAAGGTTCAGTAGCATCTGTACCCAGATCTAACAAAGCGATCGTTGATTTGGCAATCACTAAGGAAATACTTTGTTCTAAACCATCCTGAAGACGTTGATAATGGTGGGCATGGGCATCAGCAGGCGGTGCTAGATTTACCCACACATCGCCATCACGGATTTCTACAGGAAAAGATGGAACATCATCGGCCCAAGAGTCGAAAGTTCCTCCGCTAGCAAGGTCAAAGCGGGCATAATGCCAAGGACAAGTTACAATACCATCTTTGCAAGTGCTGCCGTGGAGAGGAAAGCCCATGTGTGGGCAACGATTATCAATTGCATAGACTTGATTGTCTGAGTAGAATAAGGCTATGGTATGTTTTTCACTCCGAACTAATAAACTACCCGCTGCTTCCACATCCGCAAGTTTAGCAACACGTACATAGGGGTCGATGTGGGTTGGTTTTTCAAATATTTGAGTCATAATAATTTTGGATTTTAGATTTGGGATTTTGGATTAAAAGGCTTTTCTACATCGATATGCCATTCATCTCATCAGCTAGCTGTTAGACAAACTCAGGTAAAAACTCTTACCTCTACTTTGGCGAATTTTTCACCAAGTTAGCAGTTAGCAAACCCTAATTTTTGTTAAGTCTTACATTCTCAGGACTTACGCAACTGGCACAGATATTTTCTGGAATGGCAGTCAATAGTCAATAGTCAATAGTCAATAGTCAAGGTTTTTTGGACTTTTGACTATTGAACCAGTACAACCCACACAAAAAAATATAACAATGCGCGTAAGTCCTAATTCTGTTACTATTCAATCTTGTATTTGTCTTAAAAGTGCTGAGTCCTCAGTTAAGAGTTAGGAGTTATTTTTCCTTAATCTCTCTCAATTGCTACGAAATGCGTGATTTGAGGAAAGTGCTTCCAATTCATCAATCTAATGTCTAGTAAATCTAGCAATTAATTCCTCTCGTGATAACTGCATGAGTAATGGGGTAAATTCTTCTGGCGGTAAAGCTAATAATGGTTCAATAATTGCTTGAAGCTCATTATCTAATAAACCAAAGCGAACTTGTAGTAAGTTTTCGACAACAAGGCGTTCCCCTTGCTTAATCCCTTGTTGTTTGGCTTGTTCTCTGTCTTGTTGATAAAGTGGTTCTAAACGCATAATTAACTCCCGATCATCCTCTTCTGAACTTTGATTCACTCTTAAATTTTGTCGCAAGTTATAAAGCAATTCTAGCGTTATTTTCCGAAACGGGTGATTTGAGGGGAGTGCTTCTAATTCATCAATTGCCTGTCTTTGCACTCTTCCTCGACCGAGAATTCTTAACCATAGTGTTTCTTGAGTACGTGGTAATTGATGAATCGCCACGATCGCTGTTCGCAAATACTCTGCTAGAATATGTACTCCCGGTAGCCAATCTGCGGCTTCTGTTGCACCGAATCCTGACAACAGTGTTACTGATGCTGTTGGTGTAAGAATCCATAATTTAGGTATTATTGACTCTGAAACAGAAGTATTATTTCGATTTGATTCTCGTTGCAATGCACCTCTGACTTCTAATAACTTCAACAAACAATCACAAATTTCTTCTTTTGAGGCGGGGTTACGGAATGGTTCAAGAATTGCAGGTGTAATTGCAAATCTTCCTAATAAACCAAGTATTTCTAAATTGGCACTTTGTGCTGGTGAAGGAGAAAATAAAACATCAATTTCTCGAACTTCTCCGGCAACGCGGCTTGCTGCTTGTACTTCCCCATAGGGTTTAAGTAATTCTTCCAGATAGTCTTTAGCAAATTGATCGTGAATAAATCTTGTCATGTTATATATATTAAAAGCACCCCTCCCCGCAAGCGAGGAGGGGAGTAGGAGTAAAAGTGGAGTTATTATGGTTATTTCAACAGATATAATATCATTCAATTATATGTTTTAAATCTTGTAAAACTGCGGCGGCTGATTGGTAGCGATCGCTAAAATGATAGCGCACCATTTTATCTAAAATTACTGCTAATTCTTCACTAACTTGTGTTGTTTGTCGCCACATAATATTACCCGTCTCTGGGTCTGGCTGGAGTTCTTGGGGTGGTATTCCAGTAATAGCTTGAATACCCATCATCCCTAAAGCGTATATATCGCTAGACAAGCGGGGATGACCAGCCATTTGTTCTGGAGGTGCATAACCACGCGTGCCGATGGCTACTGTTGCTAATTCTGTTTCTTCGCTACTAGGTGGTTGCATCAACTTGACAGCACCAAAATCTATTAATACTAGTCGATTATCTGCAACGGCTCTAATAACATTAGTTGGTTTGATATCCCGATGAATGACGCTATGTTCATGCACAAATGCTAGAACTTCTAAAACTCCTTTGAGCATGTTAATCACAAAAGATTCACTGTGGGCATTTTGTGCGGGTGATAATTCCTCACCTAAAGTATGTCCAGAAATATATTCTTGAACTAAATAAAATTCTTGATTATCTTCAAAATAAGCCAGCAATGCCGGAATTTGATCATGTTTACCCAAAATTTGTAAAATCTCTGCTTCAGTCTTAAATAACCTTCTCGCAACTTGCAAAAATCTTGTATCCCGACGTGCCGGCATTAATTGTTTAACTACACAATTAGGATTACCTGGTCGCTGAGTATCTTGTGCTAAATAAGTGCGACCAAATCCACCAGCACCAAGAATTTGAGATATTTGGTAGCGTCCAGCCAAAAGCAAGTCACCAGTTCTTTTTGCTGGTATCGTTGGTGTAGATTCAGTGTGAAAATGTATATCACTAACTGTAGTTTTGTCTGGGGTAATTGTAGATTCTTTTAAAAGAACATTTAGCTGGGCGATCGCTTCTTTTTGTTGCTCAACTTGCAGTATAATTAATTGAGTTTGTTTCTGAGTCTGGTATGTGGTGTAAACCATGACACCGACACCACTAATAACTAAAGCGATCGCTGAGGGAATTAATGGCACCCACCCAGCTTGCAGAAACAAACCAGCGCATATCCCCACCAAGCTAGCTAGGGTTGTACCCCCAACTACTAGCAGTAACAAAGGATGTCGCAACTGCCATGCTAAAATACTACCAACCAGTGACCAACTCCATATCCACAACAGTTCCGCCCAGTCATCCCAGTACCAAATCAAAGACCGCCCATCCAGCACAGTACTGAGTAGTTGACTTGCTATCTCTGCATGTAAAAACACAGTAGGCATTCTTGCTGGTTGCTGTGGTGAAGCACTATAAGGAGTGTATAAACCAGGATGTAGGCTGGCAGCTGTTGTGCCGATAATTACAAGTTTGTCTTTTACCCAATTAGGGTTGAATTGATTGTTGAGGACTTGTGTAAGAGTTACCTGCTGGGCTAAGCGTTCAGGATGGCGGTAATTTAATAGTAATTGATACCCAGCCGCATCTAGATTTTTGTAGCTACCTGAATTTGGTTTAAGCGTTTGGAAGTAAGTTTTACCCAGATGGAAATTGTCTTGATCAGGAAAATCTATTACCAAACCTTGTTTTTCCAGATAAGTGATTGCTAATAAAGCCGCAAATGAGAATTTAGTTGTACATTTGCTATCTGTAGATTCCGAAAATAACAAACTGCGGCGGACAATTTGGTCTTCCTGGTTATCAGGAATCAAATCAGCATAACCTATATTATCTTGGGAGAAGTTAGGCGGCGGTGGAATTTCACTTCTGCCCATGCTGCTTAACAAACAAGTGCCGATAATGTTATTTGGATTCTTCAGTCCAGCCGCAAAATTTGTTTGTTCTGGTCTATAAATATTTAAACCAATGACACGCGGTTGATAAGACTCTAATTTTGCTAATAGCTGATTAATTTTAGTATCCGACAGCGGCCATTTTTCTCGCGCTATATCTTCTTCAGTAATTGTAACCAATAAAAGCCGCGGATCGGGAGGCTCCACTGGTCGCGATCGCAGCATTTGATCGTAAGCTTTTAATTCCCAAGACTGCAACCATTTCAGTTCCCTAATGCCCCATACCAAAGCAGTGACACCCAAACTCGTAACCAAAATAATTGGCAACCAATTTTTATTACCAGAAGTGTCACGATAACCCAAATCTATTGTCAACGCGCCTCGGAGTTTTTCTAATATTCCATTAATCACAGCGTTGCAGCGGTAGCTTGAAGTTAATAAATGTTGGTGTTCTCAAACAAAAGTGCCAGACTGAGCGTTAACGGTTATTTAACCAAGCTCTATATTAATTTAGCAATTTACTTGCAGGTTTGAAGCGATCGTATTGGGCAATGGGGACTGGGGAATTTTAACAGGCAATTTTATACCAACTTCTCCCCTGCCCCCCTGCTTCCCTGCCCCCCTGCCCCCCTGCTTCCCTGCCCCCTGCCCCCCTGCCCCTCATTTAACCTCGTTCGTTATATATTTGAGTTGAGAGTCAAAAGTGGAGATAAGAGCGATGAAACAAGATACTATCGAGATCAATAACTTTCATGCTCATATTTACTACGATACCGCCAGTCGTGATGCAGCTGCGCGTATACGGGAAGAATTAGGCGCTGGCTTTGACGTGCAACTAGGGCGTTGGCATGATAACCCCATCGGCCCACACCCAAAAGCAATGTATCAAGTTGCATTTTTATCAGATCAGTTTGCCAAGGTCGTTCCTTGGTTAATGCTTAATCGTCAGGGGTTGGATATTTTAGTTCACCCTTCCACTGGCGATGATGTCGCAGACCACACAAAACATGCTCTGTGGTTAGGAGAGAAGTTAGAACTAAATATTGAGTTCCTTCGGCGCATTCAAACAACCTAACAAAACGCAATACAGTTCAGTTAAGCATGTCTCCTTCTCTCTGTGCCTAGCGATTCTCTCTCCTTAATTCTAAAGCACTTATAGGTAGGATATTACTTGCTGCGATCGCCAAACTACTTGTTATGCAAAAAATTAAAGCCAAGTCAAATCTAAAATGATAAACTGGCACACATATTTTCTGCGATGGCAGTCAATAGTCAAGAGCCAAGGATAAAAAAACCTTGATTTTTGGACTATTGACTATTGACCCCTTCGGGGTGACGCTCCTTCGTCGCTACCGCTTCGCTAACGCCAGTCGCTCATGGGGAGCCAGTCCGTTGCGGAGGTTCCCTCCGTTGTAGGAACTGGCGTGGAAACCCCCTCTTGGCCGCGCTGGCTCACTTTTGACAACCCACAAAGAAAAAAATATGACAATGCGCGTAAGTCCTAAACATTATCAAGATTTGGCGGGTGCTTAACTTTTAATCAGATGAGGAATTTTGACAGTAAATGTTGTTCCTATTCCTACTTGACTCTCCACAATAATTTCTCCTTGATGGCGTTCTACACATTTTTTGACAACTGCTAATCCTAGTCCGGTACCCACAATGTTTTCAACATTTTGACATCTATAGAAAGGCTCATAAATTTTTGGCTGTTCTACTGGTGGGATACCTATTCCTTTATCTATCACTTGGAAGAAAATAGCTTCTGGCTCAGAGTTTAAAATTAAGTATATTTTTTCTGTATTTGTTGAATATTTAATTGCATTTAATAGCAAATTACTCAGAATAGAGTACAGCAATTTTTCGTCTAGATTGGCACGAAAACATTTACCATTATTCAGAAATTCAATCGAGTGTGGTGTAATGCCAAAAAGCTGTAAATCTTCCACCAAATTTAAACAAAAGTTTTCTATATTTATCAAATGAGGTTTGTAATCTAGTTTACCAGCTTCTGCTCTAGTTAAAGTCAATATATCTGTTAACAGATGATTCATTAATTTTGCTGAAGATTGAATGCGATAGAGATTTTTTAATTGCTTTTCATCTACTAACTCTGTAAGAATCTCTTTTAATAATTGAGATGAAAGTAAAATTACACTCAAAGGTGTACGAAATTCATGAGAAATCATAGAAAACAATTCAATTTTGAGTTCTCCCAGTTTTTTTTCTTGAGCGAGAGAAGATTTTAAAGATTCAAGTTGTTCGCGTTTTATCCATTGGCGCTCCAGGATGATACCTAAAATCAAAATTACTACAAGGCTTAAAATAGTTCCTAGTATTTCTATGAAAATTCGTAAGTTTATATTATATTCTGATTGGTCTAGCGAGTTTTGCAGATAACGTTTTTCTTCAACTGTAATATCTGCGATCGCAGTCATAATTTCTTCTCGGAGTTTGACGCTGCGATCGGTAATATTAGTTTGGGTTTGTAATGCTGTTTTATCTTTTTGATAAAGTTTTATTGATTTTTCTAAAAGAGCTAATCTTTGACTTACCAATGAGTTCAATTTTGCCAATCGCTGTTGCTGAATCGAACTAGTAGGATGTATCTGTTGCTTTAACAGCCTAAGTTCAGACTGCATATTTATCACTTCATTTTGATAACGCTGTAAATCTTCTCGATTACCCAAAAAAATATACCCACGCCGCGCTGATTCTGCACTAGTCATTGCCGCAGTAAAATTTGTCAAAGTATTAAGGGTTTGATAAGTATCTTGTACTTGATTAGCACCTTGTTGGATTTCATTTGTGTTATTAAATGAAGCGAAGATAACTAGTCCCATAAATAACAAGGTTAAACCAAACCCTGCTGCAATCCATTTTCCTTGGAAAGGCCATTTCATCAATTGTCGAGTCATAACATTGATTAAATAAAAGCTTGCTTGATGCTTGCTTATTTTATAAAACAGTCAAACAATGGTCAGCACAGTAGAACAGTTTACATGATAAAGTTAAGCTCATGTCTACCTGTTCACGTCTTGCTAAACAAGAGTTAATTATCGGATAAATTATGCGAATTCTTGTAGTTGAAGATGATATTCAACTGGCGGAGGTATTAACAGAAGCTTTAAGCAGACGCCAGTATGTAGTAGATGTCGCCAAAGATGGAGAAGCAGCTTGGAATTCGGCGGAGTCAATGAAATATGACTTAGTAGTGCTAGATGTGACACTACCAAAACTAGATGGTATCAAGTTTTGTCAACGCTTACGTACTAGTGGCGCAAATAATCCAGCACATCAGAATTCCGGCGCGCCAGTGTTAATGTTAACAGCCCGTGATACCGTAGCTGACAAAATTGCTGGTTTAGATGCAGGAGCAGATGATTATGTGGCAAAGCCATTTGATTTAGAAGAGTTAATGGCTCGTATACGTGCTTTACTCAGACGTGGTAGTTCTGCAACCACAGTCAATCTTTCTTGGGGAAAACTGCACCTGAATTCAAGTACTTATGAGGTTAATTACGATGGTTCTCCTTTATCATTAACCCCAAAAGAATATGCGATTTTAGAATTGCTGGTTGCTAATGGTAGAAGAGTGTTGAGCCGTTCTAGCATTATTGAGCAGGTTTGGTCAGTGGACGACTCTCCAGTAGAAGAAACCGTTAGATCTCACATTAGATGTCTTCGGCAAAAGTTGAGAAATTTAGGTGCGCCGGAAAATTTTATTGAAACAGTTCATGGACTCGGCTATCGCCTTCAATAGGATGGGGTGATGGGGAGATGGGGTGATGGGGGAGAAATAATTACCAATTACCAATTACCAATTACCAATTACCAATTACCAATTCCCAATTCCCTTGTGAGTAAAGTTTTTTATCTACACAAGTTCTGCACACATTCTGCACAGTGATTGCATGTATGGGTTATATAATTGTGGCTCAGACGTGAGCAGGTAAAGCGAAATACTGCAATCACTGAATCAGGAGGATAATTGTGGATGAAGTGCAAAGATTCATATCATGGTTGGTTGATTTAATTAATACCAATGCCTGAAGGTTACATGTTTAAGTGTTGGATGGCAGATGGCAAATAGGGATTAGCAACTACCATATTTATCCCAGCTTATATCAAGCTATCAGGGCAGCTAGAAAGAGAGCAAAACTAGAGTCTGCAAGTTTAGCGCTCATTCGTTTCTTAAATGAATCATTCAAAAATTGTCATCTTAATCTTAAATAACATGTGGCTTTGGTAAGTTCCATTTTCGACTTTACTGCTTCAGCCAGTAAACCTCAAATTCTAGACTCGTTAGATTTAGCAGATGGATAAGCAAATTCTTTGTTTTTACAAAAACACAACTAGTCAAATCCAAATTGCTCACATCCCAAACATAGTTGCTAATTTGCGCTTGGAGCAGGTAGTGTTTCCAGGAGAAGAGTTTTTATTTGAAGCTACTCCTGATGCTGAACTTGAAATTGATACTGACACAGAAACAGGTGTAATTCAAATAAATAAAATTCCTTGCTTTTCCCTCCAAGTCTTAGATGAAAATTAGATTATTTTACATCTAACTCATTAATTAACCTGCTGGAAATTATAGATATTTCATCAAAGGGATAGGTAACTTTTTATGGATATTAAAAAAGATGGTCGCGGCAGTGGTAGATAAGCTGTTATGCATTTAAATTGCACAATTATTTGTGAAGGCTGTCCAGAGTCAAAAGTCCAGAGTCCAAATTTACTTTGACTGTTGACTGTTGACCGTTGACTGCCAACTCAATCGTGCAAAGTGCAACTTGTAGGCGCATTAGCTTATTACAGCATCTCACGAAATTGACGCTCTTTGCCCAAGGGCTACACGGTCGTAGCACCACAGAGCCATACTTAATATAATGTATTACTAACCGAATTGAGTATTTTAGCATTTCTTCGGTTTTAAAGGGCTGTTTTCACTGCGATCGCTCTAATTCATATTTCTATTCTGCAACGTTGAATTACGAATTAGTCTACTGAAGCAGGGCCAAAGCGGTAGCCTTTGCCATAAACAGTATGAATCAATGTAGTTTCTTTACCTACCTCTATCTTACGACGCAGAAGGCGAATCAACGCCGCAATCACATTACTACTTGGTTGTTCGCTATCTTGCCAAAGACTTTGCAAAATCTGGCCGTGAGTTAAAAGCTGTCCGGCATGTTCCATAAAGTATTGTAGTAGCTGGCTTTCCTTTTGGGATAGTTCAATAATCCTTCCTTGACGATAGGCTATTTGATTTTCGCAATCGAGTTCTAAGTCACCTACCGTTAGCCGTCCAGTAGTAATTTCATAACTTTGAGAACCGGAACGACGCAATAACGCGCGGACTCGTGCTAGCAATTCCCGCAATTCAAACGGTTTAACCAAATAGTCATCTGCACCAGCATCTAAACCTTGTACGCGGTCATCTAAAGTATCTTTGGCGGTAAGAAACAGAACTGGCGTAGTTTTGCCTTGGCGTCGCAATTGTTGACAAATTTCTAATCCTGTTTTTCCTGGCAGCATCCAATCTAAAATCAATAGGTCATAACTGCCTGTTTGTGCAAGTTCACTACCACCCGTCCCATCATAGGCGGCGTCTACAGTGTAACCTTCACGAGTTAACAAACGACTCAAAGGGTCAGTTAGTTCAATTTCATCATCAACTAGTAAAATTCTCATGCTGCTTATGGTAAGCAATAGAGATATCCTCAATAATGAATCGGCAAGCTGCCAAGGACACCAAGAAAAAAGAATGCTGACTGTTGCGTTGCCAAAAGGGGAACTACTTAAAAATAGCATCCGTTTGCTACAATCTGTAGGATTAGACTTTAGTGCTTTTTTAGATTCTGGAAACCGCCAACTTCAAATTACTGATGCTAGTGGACAAGCAACCGGACTACTAGTAAGGGGGCAAGATGTGCCTGTATACGTAGAATACGGTCAAGCACAACTAGGTATTATCGGCTACGATGTGCTGCAAGAGAAACAGCCGCAAGTTGCACATCTGGTTGATTTGCAGTTTGGGTATTGTCGCATGTCTGTGGCTGTAAAAGCATCGAGTCCTTATAAATCGCCTTTAGATTTACCGCCTCATGGTCGAGTTGCTTCTAAGTATGTCAACTGCGCTCGTGAATATTTCCATAGTTTAGATCTACCTGTGGAAATAGTACCGTTATATGGTTCTGTAGAACTCGGCCCAATTACGGGGATGTCAGAAGCAATAGTTGATTTAGTGTCTACGGGGCGGACTTTACGCGAAAATGGCTTAATTGAGATTACTATTTTGTATGAAAGTACAGCGCGATTAATTGCCCATCCCTTAAGTTATCGTCTCAATACAAGTAATCTCAGCGATTTGATTGAAAAGCTACGCCAAGCAGTTTTGGCAAAAATTTAGGGGAATTCTAAAGTTATCAGTCAGCAATCAACAGCCCCAGCACCCTCACTGGGGCAAATTATTTTGTTTACACTAAAATTGTTTCACAGGTAAAAGTGTGGAACAAAGGCTTTCCCCATTTTGCGTATGGCCTAGTAGCCAAAATCTAAAAAAACTTCCTTGAAAAGTCAAAAACCAAAGGATTATTAAGTAATCTAAATAAAGATTAAGCCAGCAATTGAGCATTCTGAATGCTTACTATGGCTAATTTTACAACTTTTTAATAAAAATTGATGAAAGCTGAATTTAATAATCAAGAAGCGGCGAGACTTGAAGCTCTGCGCCAGTATCAGATTTTAGACACTGAACCAGAGGAAGCTTATGACAATATTGCCAAGTTAGCTGCCTTAATTTGTGGCACTTCCATAGCCTTGGTAAATTTCATTGATGAAAACCGTCAGTGGTTTAAGGCAAAACTCGGTATAGATGTACCAGAAATGCCTCGTAATGTTGGCTTATCTTATCTTTGCAAAGAGAAACAAGGCGTTGTGGTGGTTCCAGATACCTTAGCAGACGAAAAGTTTGCGAAAAATCCAGTAGTAACTTCCTATCCTTATGTACGTTTTTATGCAGGTGTACCCTTGATGACTCCTGAAGGAGATATGTTAGGGACTCTGTGCGTACTTGACCAAGTTCCACGGGAATTAAACCAAAAACAGATGGAAGCACTTGTGGCTTTAAGTCGCCAAGTTATCAGCCAACTAGAGCTGAGGCGTAATTTAGCTAAAGTATCCCGTTTTGCTGAGGAACTTACACAAGCAGAAGCGGAATTGAAACGACAAAATCTGCGATCGCAATTATTTTCTGAAATCACTCTCAAAATTCGTGAATCATTACAATTGCCGGAAATTTTGCATACTACGGTTACTGAGGTACAAAAAGTACTACAAGCTGACCGAGTTTTGATTTTTCAACTTTGGGCTGATGGTTCAGGAACAGTGGTAGAAGAAGCAGTACTACCTGGTTGGCCTGTCGTTTTGGGGCAAGAGATTCTCGACCCCTGTTTTAAGCAAAATTATGTCGAGCAATATCGCCGAGGCCGGGTAAGTGCAATTGTAGACATTGAACATGCTGATATCCAAGCTTGCCATCGAGAATTTCTCCGGCAGTTTGGTGTCAAAGCTAACCTCGTAGTGCCGATTTTGATTAGGGATGACATTTGGGGGTTGCTAATTGCTCATCAATGTGCTTCACCTCGACAGTGGGCTAGCTTTGAACTGGAGTTATTGCAACAGCTAGCCAACCAAATTGGTATTGCCCTCTCCCAGGCGCAATTGCTAGAGCAAGAAACCCGCCAACGTCAAGAACTGACTCGTTCCAATGCCGAATTAGAACAGTTTGCTTATGTAGCTTCCCATGATTTGCAAGAACCGTTGCGGATGGTGACTAGTTATTTGCAGCTGCTAGAGCGAAAATACAAGAATCACTTAGACAGCAACGCCGAAGAGTTCATCGCCTACGCTGTAGATGGGGCACGGCGGATGCAGACCCTAATCAACGATTTATTGAACTATTCGCGTGTCAGCACCCGTGGACAGCCTTTTGAGCAAGTTGATTGTACAGTAGTTTTTGAGCGAGCGATCGCTAATCTCAAAGTTGCCATTGATGAATGTGGTGGAAAAATCACTCATGACCCTTTACCTATAGTCATGGCAGATCCTACACAACTAGCACAAGTATTTCAAAATCTCATCGGCAATGCGATCAAATTCCGAAAAGAAGTGCCACCGCAAATTCATATTACCGCAGTGAAGAAAGATAGGGGAGATGGGGAGATGGGGAGATGGGGAGATGGGGAGATGGGGAGCAGGGGAGCAGGGGAGCAGGGGAGATGGGGAGATGGGGAGATGGGGAGATGGGGAGATGGGGAGCAGGGGAAAGTAGTGAAAGACAATTTAATTCCCTCACCCCCACACTCCCCACCCCCCACTCAAAACTCAGAATGGCTATTCTCAGTGCGCGATAATGGAATTGGTTTAGAAAGTCAGTATGCTGAACGAATTTTTGTAATTTTTCAACGCTTGCACGGTAGAAGTAAGTACTCAGGTACTGGAATTGGTTTGGCAATTTGTAAGAAGATTATAGAACGTCACGGTGGTCGTATCTGGGTTGAGTCGGAACCGGGTCAAGGCTCGACTTTTTACTTCACAATTCCAGATAAAGCAGTCCAGAGCAATACACGCAGCATTGGGGATTAGGGATTGGGGATTAGGTATTGGGTATTGGGGATTAGGAAATAAAAATGTAAATTTTTCATCCTAGTACCCAGTCCCCAGTCCCCAGTCCCCAGTCCCCAGTCCCCAGTCCCCAGTCCCCAGTCCCCAGTCCCCAGTCCCCAGTCCCCAGTCCCCAGTCCCCAGTCCCCAGTCCCCAGTCCCCAGCCCCCAGTCCCCAGTACCCAGTCCCCAATTGTGAATCAGACAGCAAAAATTATGCCTATTGAGGTTTTGTTAGTAGAAGACAATCCAGGTGATGCCCAATTAACACGTATCGCCTTGGAAGATAGCAAAATCTCAATTAACCTGAATGTGGTCGAAGATGGTGTAGAGGCAATGGCATTTTTGCGGAAACAGGAAAAATATGCTCAAGTTCCCCACCCGGATATTGTACTGCTGGATTTAAACCTACCCAGAAAGGACGGGCGGGAAGTACTGGCAGAAATCAAAACTGATGACAATCTCAAGCGAATTCCGGTAGTTGTGCTGACAACTTCCCAAGCAGAAGAAGATGTTCTTAGGGCATATAATCTGGCTGCTAACTGTTATATAACTAAGCCAGTTGACTTCGATCAGTTCGTTAAAATTGTACAATCCATAGAACATTTTTGGTTTGCGATTGTAAAACTGCCACCGGAGTGATGGCAATGGCAGGTGAAGTTATTAAAGTTTTATTAGTTGAAGACAACCCTGGTGATGTCTTGTTATTGCAAGAGTTTTTAAAGGAGGTAACTACAGCTAGGGTAGAGTTACAGCCAGTTGAGCAGCTGAGCGAGGCCCTGGAATGCCTAGTTAACGATAGCTTTGATGTGATGCTGTTAGACCTTTCATTGCCTGATAGCCAGGGAATGGAAACCTTTGTTAGAGCGACTCATCAAGCAAAAGCAACTCCTATTATTGTGCTGACGGGTATAGATGATGAAACTTTGGCGTTGCGGGCAATGCAGGAAGGAGCGCAAGATTATTTAGTCAAAGGACAAGTAACTGGGGATTTGCTGGTGCGTTCTATGCGTTATGCCATTGAGCGTCAACGGGTAGAAAATGCACTACGACGAAGTGAAGAGCGATTTCGAGTTGCTTTCAAAAACTCTCCGATTTTTGTTTTCAACCAGGATAAAGAGTTACGTTACACCTGGGTTTATAATTCGATTTCTGGTTGGACAGCTGAAGAAATGTTAGGCAAACATGACTTTGATCTGATGCCAGCCAAAGATGCCCAGCGCCTGAGCGCCATTAAACATAGTGTACTGACTAGTGGTATTGGTACTAGAGAGGAAGTATCTATCACTACTCCTCAAGGAACTCGATATTATGATTTGACTGTTGAGCCATTACGGAATGAGTTAGCAGAAATTGTTGGTATTACCTGCGCTAGTATTGACATTAGCGAACGCCAAGCAGCATTACGCGATCGCCAGCTGGCTCAAGAAAAAATCAGTGAACAAGCAGCATTATTAGATATCACCACTGATGCTATTTACGTCCGCGATTTAGAAAATCAAATTCTATATTGGAATAAAGGCGCAGAAAATCTTTACGGTTGGAAGGCTCACGAGGCTTGGGGCAAAAATGCCAGCGAGTTGTTATATAATGAATCCTCTCCAGAAATTGAAGCGGGTTTGTTGAATGTAATCACCAAAGGTAAGTGGCAGGGGGAGTTAACTAAAACTACTAAAACTGGCAGGGAAGTTTTAGTTTCTAGCCGTTGGAGTTTGGTATGCAACGCATGGGGTAAGCCTAAGTCAATTCTGACTGTTGATACAGACATTACCGAGAAGAAACACTTAGAAGCACAATTATTTCGTGCCCAACGCCTGGAAAGTATAGGTACATTAGCTAGCGGCATCGCCCACGACCTCAATAATATTTTGACGCCAATTCTGGCAGGAGCGCAACTCCTACCACTGAAATTTCCCGATGCTGATGAACGGACTCTTCATCTATTAGAAATTTTGGAAATTAATGCTAAACGAGGAGCCGATTTAGTCAAGCAGGTGCTGTCGTTTGCACGAGGTGTAGAAGGTAAGCACATCACTTTGCAAATCAAACACTTAATTGTAGAAGTTGCCAAAATTCTCAAAGAAACCTTTCCAAAATTCATTGAAGTTGCTGTTGACATTCCACACGAATTATGGATGGTTTCTGGAGATAGTACCCAACTCCATCAAGTGCTGATGAATCTATGTGTTAATGCCCGCGATGCCATGCCTCATGGGGGTAAGTTAATTATTGCTGCCCAAAATCTATTTATTGATGAAAATTATGCACGGATGAACTTGGAAGCCAGCGTCGGGCCATATGTAGTGATGAGTGTTTCAGATACAGGAGTTGGAATTTCAGGAGAAATTTTCGATAGAATTTTTGAGCCATTTTTTACCACAAAACCAGTAGGACAAGGTACAGGATTGGGACTTTCTACCGTCATTGGGATTATTAAAAGCCACCGGGGTTTTGTGGATGTAGTGAGCGAGGTAGGACGTGGCACCTGCTTTAAGGTATATTTGCCAGCGGTGGGGGGAATGGAAACACCGAATACACAAGATTTATCACCACACACAGGACATGGTGAATTAATTTTAGTTGTGGAAGATGAACCCTCTATTCAAGATATTACTAAAACATCGCTGGAAACTCACCAATACCAAATTTTGATTGCTGGCGATGGCATTGAAGCGATCGGGCTATACGCAAAACATGCACAGGAAATCAGTGCTGTATTAATAGATTTAATGCTGCCTTTATTGGATGGTTTAACTGTTATCCGGACTTTGAAAAAAATTAACCCAGAGGTAAAAATTGTTGCTACCAGCGGACTTATGTCTAGAGAAAAGTTAGGGGCAGTGGATGATATCGGTGTCACTACCTTTTTACCAAAACCTTATACTGTTAATGAATTATTGCTGGCTTTACAGAAGGTACTCAACTATGAAGCGCAGGGATGAAAATAAGCTAAAATTCAATAGCTAGAAGTGTCATTCTGGTTAATACTCAATACAATTGACGTTAAATTAGTGAGACGGTCAAGTTAGCTAATTTCGGACAATTTGAATAAATTCCTGCACAGCATCGTACTGGTCAGGCATAGCAATATAACGCAGCAGTAAAGCAGGGTCTAAATCAAGAAAAAATCCACTCCGGTCTACTTCTTTATATTCGCCTTGCTCGGTCAAACGGAATATTTGGATTTGATGAGATTTCCAAAACCAAACTTCAGGTATTCTCTTAGGCTTGTATAAATTTTTCCTGTCAATAGTTCCACTGGTGACGATAATTTCAATCACAATGTCCGGTATTTCTTTATTGCTTCCAATACAGTAAGACTCATCAGGTGTACCTGAAGCATACCCTGGTTCTTCTAGGGTAAAGCCACCGCGACCGTAGAAGCGGATGCCTTTCTCTCTCATGTAAGCTTCTAGCAAATAACCGAGAGTTCTTTTCAGGTACTCGTGTTGATCTCCAATAGGAGAAATAATCTCCATTACCTCTGCTAAATAGATTAGTCTGACTTCTCGGTTATTTTCTAGCTGTGCTGAAATAATTTTAAATTTCTCCCAAGAAACACCATGCACAGTTACTCATTTTTCTTGTGTCGGCTGCTCTAATAATGGGATGCTCATAAAACCTCACAGATGCTGTCAAGTATTTATATAAAATATTACTTATTATTGCAGCGATCGCATAATCCCTGAACCGTTACTTCATAGGATTCGCCACGCAAACCAGGACGCAGACTGTTAAGCTGTATACACTCAAAAGTATCCCAAGCGATATCTTCAATTGCACCGCATTGGCGACAACAGAAGTGATGATGAGGTTCAACATGGGCGTCATAGCGAGAAACGCCTTCCTCTAACAGTACTTCTCGCACAAGACCGACTTCTCTAAGAGCTTGTAAAGAACTATAAATTGTCGCCTGAGATGAAACTGGAAAATCTTTGTTGAGATCGGTCAAGATTTGCTCAACTGTAGGGTGATCTCCACGAGATAACAAATTTGCATAGACTGCAAACCGCTGAGGAGTCACCCTCAAACCCTTAGATTTTAAGGTTTGAACAATTGCGTTTGCTTGTTGCTGCATAGTTGCTGCTAGATTTGATAGTTCGTGTGATTTATTATAATGCTTTGTATTAATGTATCTATCTCAAGTTTTAATTTTTATTTTGTTTAAGTATATATAACTATTGAATATTTATTAAATCAGAATTATTCTGAGTTTTAACCGCCCAATGTTATTAATCGTCCCCAAATTGATTAGGAGGTTTATTATGGCTGTGATCCAGAGAGTTGCCGACGTTGTATTCAAAACCCGTGTGCGTGATGAGTCTATTGCTGGGCCTAATCCTTTTCGTTGGCAAGACCGCACCAGTCAAGAGATTTTCGGTGGGAAGCGTGTTGTTGTGTTTTCACTACCTGGGGCTTTTACTCCTACTTGTTCTACGTCGCACCTTCCCCGTTATGAGGAACTTTATCAAGAATTCCGATCTTTGGGAATTGACATGGTAATTTGTATTTCTGTTAACGATGCCTTTGTCATGTTCCAATGGGGTAAACAGCAAGGAGCTGAAAATGTTTTCTTGCTGCCTGATGGTAATGGTGAGTTTACCCGCAAAATGGGGATGTTAGTCGATAAGTCGAATATTGGCTTTGGAATGCGTTCTTGGCGCTACTCAATGGTAGTTGATGACGGCAAAATCGAAAAGATTTTCATTGAGCCAGGTTTCGACGACAACTGTGCCAGTGATCCGTTTGAAGTATCAGATGCAGATACCATGTTAGCTTACTTGAAACAAGCTAAAACTGCTATCGCTGCGTAACTTTGGCGACAATTTGATCATTCATACATTTACATCATTTAGGATTGCACAGTTAGCTGAGCGCTCCTATTAAAAATATAAACCTTGGGGGACACATGAACTACGACTTCGACCTATTTGTAATTGGTGCAGGTTCTGGTGGTATTGCAACTGCCAGACGAGCAGCAGAATATGGTGCAAAGGTAGGGATTGCTGAGTTTGACCGATTAGGTGGAACCTGCGTCAATCGTGGCTGTGTCCCCAAAAAGTTAATGCTTTACGCTTCCCAATTTCCTGTTTTGTTTGAGGAAGCTCAAGCATACGGCTGGAGTCCCGTCCAAAGTTCTTTGGATTGGGAAAAGATGATTACAGCAGTCAACAATGATGTGAATCGCCTGAATGGGATTTATCAAAAAATGCTGGATAATTCCCAGGTGGAAGTTTTGCAGGGATACGGCAAATTTGTTGATGCCCATACAATTTTAGTTGGCGATGCCTCCGGGGGGCTACGCCAACGCCAAGTAACAGCAGACAAAGTTTTGATTGCCGTGGGTGGACATCCCATTAAGCCAAACATTTTGGGAATTGAACACGCGATAACCTCCGATGATATTTTCCACCTTAAGGAACAGCCCCAGCGCATGGTGATTTTGGGTGGAGGTTATATTGGTACAGAATTTGCCTCCATTTTGAACGGACTAGGAACTGAAGTTACCCTAGTTCTTCGCGGTGACAAGATTTTGCGCGGTTTCGATGAAGATTTGCGAACTGAAGTACAACAGGGAATGGTGAATCATGGAATTCGTATTTTCAACAATATTCAACTGATTGCCATTGACAAAACCGCCGAAGGGGTGAAGGTTATAGTTCGTGGAGATGATAAATCTGAAGAGACAATAGTTACTGATGCTGTAAGTTTAGCTGCGGTTGGTCGTAAACCAAATACACGAAACCTCGGTTTAGAAAATACTAAAGTTAAACTTCATGATGGGGCAGTTGTAGTTGATAAATATAGCCGTACAACAGAAGAAAATATCTATGCAGTGGGAGATTGTACGAACAACATTAACCTAACTCCCGTAGCAATTAATGAAGGTCGAGCGTTTGCAGACACCGTATTTGGTGGCAAGTCTCGCACCATCAGTTATGAAAATGTACCGTCAGCCGTCTTCTCAACACCAGAAGCTGCAACCGTCGGACTCACTGAGGCAGAAGCCAGAGAAAAGTATGGTGATGCAGTTAAAATCTATCGCAGTCGTTTCCGGTCGATGTACTATACAATACCTGGAAAAGATGAAAAAACCATGATGAAGTTAGTGGTTGATGGAAAAACTGATCAGGTACTAGGGGCACATATGGTGGGGAACTATGCGGCAGAGATTATTCAGGGGGTAGCGATCGCTGTTAAGATGGGTGCTACCAAAGCTAACTTTGACGCTACCGTAGGAATTCATCCTACTTCTGCTGAAGAATTCGTCACTATGCGCTAAATAATTGTTAATAAATCAAAGTTTGTAGTCAGAGCTTTAGCTTTGGTACTCAACGCTGAAGCGCTCACTACAAACTTTGAATGTATTCATATTTAATTGCACTACCTACTTAAAATTACTGTTTAATATCATGTTCGGTTAAAAACTTATAATATCTGTGGGAACGAAACCCAACACAAGATATATTTTCATGTTGGATTTCACTATCATTCAAACGCCACTAGGCTACTGTCCGGGAACCCAATGAGTGCAAGTGGCTCCCCAACCTACATTGATAGATTTTATTATAAGTAATCACCCGAACTTGATATAAGGAGAGCTTATGGCTCAAGCTTTAGGTAAACTAGTTACATTTAATGAATTCGTTGCCTGGTATCCAGAAACTCCACAACTACGTTATGAACTGCACGACGGAGTAATTATTGAAATGCCACCACCTACAGGCGACCATGAAGAGGTAGTCGGTTTTTTAGCGACAAAATTCACTTTAGAATATAGTCGCTTAAATCTTCCTTATTTTATCCCCAAAACAGCCTTCGTCAAACCATTAGATGGCGAATCAGCTTATTCACCAGATGTGCTGATATTAAATCGTATTAATTTAGTTAATGAACCTTTGTGGAAAAAAGAATCGACTGCTAGTCAAGCAGCATCCATTCCATTGGTTGTAGAGGTAGTTAGTACTAACTGGAGAGATGATTATTTAAAAAAAGCAGCTGACTATGAAGCGGTAGGTATTCCAGAATATTGGATTGTTGATTATGCAGCTAATGGTGGTAGACGATTTATTGGCAATCCCAAACAGCCAACTATATCAATTTACAGTTTGGTAGAAGGTGAATATCAAGTCAGCCAGTTTCAAGGCGGGCAAACTATAATATCACTAACTTTCCCAGAATTGAATTTAACCGCTCAAGAGATTTTTCAAGCTGCATTTGCATAACTTCTTCTAGATTTGACGCCTTGCGAAACTAGGGGTAGTTCACTTTCGCAGAATATACAGAGAATCGTTTGGTTGCCAATCTTGACGTGCTACAGCGTAATACACTACATCGAAGTTGTAAAAGCGGGCATCTTTCTCATACTTCATGCCTATTTTCTCAAATATACGCACTGAAGCGATGTTTTGAGGTTGAGCGATCGCGACTATACGATCAAGCTTTACCTGCCAAAATCCATACTTTAAAGTAGCCACAGAAGCTTCTGTCCCTAATCCCATTTTCCAATAAGATTTGTCAAACACATAACCAAGTTCAATTTCTGGGGTGTTTTCTAAGAAACCCAAGCCACAGCGGCCAATCATTTTACCGCTATCTTTATGTATGACTGCCCACATTCCGAAGTTGTATTCTTGCCAATGTTGAATATGTTTGTGTAAACTTGCCTGTGTTTGTTCTTTAGTTCTGGGTGACAAATACCTCATAATTTCTGCATCGCTGTAGAGGCGAAGCAAATCATCGAAGTCATCTACAGTAAAATGTCTGAATTGCAGTCTTGCAGTTTCTATCTCAGGCATGGTATTAATGCTAGATGCGAATGTTACATTAAAAAACGTCTTTTTCCTGTTGCAAAAATTACTATAATGCTCTTACTATGAGCATCTACCAATCTGTCAAAAAATCTTACAAAAAAGACCGTTGGCGTACCAATGACTGGCGGTTATTCCTGCGATTATTACCCTATGCCCGTAAGAATGGAAGACTATTAGCCCTAGCACTGTTTATAGTTGTACTGGTTGCTGTCGCTAATGCCGTACAACCATTGCTAGTGGGACAGATTATCTCTCTAATTCGCAAAGAACCGAGTGCATACGAGTTTTTCAGAAATCGCCCCTTGGGGCAAGGGTTAAATATCCTGCAAGCATTATTGCTGAGTGCGATTCTGATACGGCTGGTATTAACAAGTTTTCAGGGTTATCTACTACAGAAAATCGGGCAAAATATCACGGCAGCAATTCGCCAAGACTTATTTAATCATGTAACATCTCTAGCAGTGCGTTTTTTTGACCGGACGCCCGTAGGTAAATTAATTACTAGACTCACCAGTGATGTGGAAGTCTTAGGAGAAGTCTTTTCCACTGGGGCGATCGGCATTATATCTAATTTGTTCACCATGCTAGCGATCGCTGGCTTGATGTTTTCTATCCAATGGCAACTAGCTTGCTTGCTGCTGTTAATTTTGTTGCCCATAACTTTGATAATTAATAACTTACAAAAGCAGTATCGCCAAGCCAACTATAAAGTTCGCGAAGAACTTTCTATCCTTAACTCTCAGCTACAAGAAAATATAGTCGGCATTAATGTAGTGCAATTGTTCCAACGAGAAAAATTTAATGCCCAAATGTTTCGGAACACCAATAAACGCTACACCCAACAATCAGATAAAACCATTTTTTATGATGCAGCTGTTTCCGCAACCTTAGAATGGATTGCCTTGATTGCTATTGCAGGTGTTCTGTGGATAGGTGGTTGGTTACTTTTGGACAAAAATCTGACTTTTGGTACATTGTCTGCATTCATTTTATATGCACAGAGATTATTCGATCCTCTGAGGGAGTTTGCCGAACAATTCACTGTGATTCAATCTGGGTTTACTGCCATTGAACGCGTCAATGATATATTGGATGAACCCATAGAAATACGCGATCGCGGCAATCCCCGGTTTTCAATATTTGATTCTCAATTTGGCTATATAGACGAGATAGAAGCCAATCTGGAAGCAAAAGACCTCAATACCGCGCCAGAATTGGGAGAAATTCGCTTTGAACATGTCTGGTTTGCTTACAAGGATGATGATTATGTGATCAAAGACTTAGATTTCACTATTCATCCTGGTGAAAAAATCGCATTAGTAGGCCCTACTGGTGCTGGTAAAACTTCAATTATTCGTCTTTTGTGCCGCCTCTACGAACCCACTACTGGACGCATTTTAGTTGATGGCGTCGATATTCGGGACTTGCCACAGGCAGAATTGCGACGCTATATGGCAGTGATTTTGCAAGAAGGTTTTTTGTTTGCTGGTGATGTCAAAAGTAATATTACACTAGGCGATCGCTACAGTTTTGAAGAAATTCAAGAAGCTGCACAAAAAACAAACATTGCCAGTTTTATTGAACAATTGCCTTTAGGATATGATACTCAACTGCGACAACGGGGCACAAATCTTTCTAGTGGACAAAAGCAACTTTTAGCCTTTGCCCGTGCAGCTATTCGTAATCCCCAGATTTTGATATTGGATGAAGCAACCGCTAGCTTGGATGTAGGAACAGAAGCTTTAGTTCAATCAGCATTAAACGAGCTTTTGACGCAACGCACTGCTATAATTATCGCCCACCGGTTATCTACAATTCGCAATGTGGATCGAATTTTTGTGTTGAAGCGAGGCGAATTAATAGAACAGGGAAGCCATGAAGAATTATTGCAACAAGGCGGAATGTATGCCACCTTGCACAACTTGCAAATGTTAGGAACTTAGTCAATTGATGATTGAGCTTTTCTGATTATGTTTTGACATAACCTGGAACATGAGCAGAAATCAGATTTCACCCAGAACAAACTGAGCAAATTAATAAATATGATAG